>NZ_CP084264.1 GCF_022879575.1 Caballeronia sp. SL2Y3 | reverse complement strand
GGGCGATGCGCGTGCCTTCTGGGGTAGTCTCTGTCCGCAGTGGTGTGGCTCGCTTCGGATTGGCGGCAGCCCGCACGCTCATTTCTTCCATATCCGCCAGCAGCGCCAGCTGTCCGATGGTCAGACTGTCGAGGTCGCTACTACTTTCCTTCTTGCCGCGACGCCGCGAGAAGTACGAAAACCCTTCGCCATTTTCCAGAATGTGACGGGCATTCGCCAGCTCCGCGACCTGGAGGCAACGGTTGGCGCTCTCGCGGATGAAGGTGCCGCCGCCCCCGATATACGAATCCCACTGTTCGGCGACATGCCCGTCAGCAGCATCCATGAGCGTATCGGCGATCCACATGTACAGGCTCTCGTAGGTCATCGATTCCACGCTGGCATCCAGCCGCGCATAAACGGCGAAGTTATAAAGCGCCTCCATATAGCGAGCTAAATGCGTGTGGCGGATCTGCTCGTACCTCATCCCTAGACTCGCTGCGTCGCAATCAGGGTTGAATAGATCCCAAGTTTCCATTCCGACGTCAATCTGAGGGAAGCGCCATTCATAATTTGAGTCATCGGTACCAATCACGCGCGCCAGCGTGCGGACGTAGTGACCCAACACTGTGGCGATGTCATCGCGGATGGTCTCGATCGGATATTTGCTGGCCAGCTTTTGGGCGAAGCTGCTGTTAGCGTCCACCGCGTCTTGTTCGTGCATATTGTCGATATGTATGTTGTCGATGGATGAAATTTTAATGAGTCGGCAGCGGATGTCAAGCATCGATATGCACAATATGCATGAAATTTTCTCTATATGTGATAATGTCCTTTATCAGATATATATAGGAGGTGAGCATGGGATTGCGCGGAAGCGGCCTGCCCAACGTCGGACTTCGGCTAACGCGGGCGTCGGATGATCCAGCCGTTCAAGATCCGGCGTTCCAAGCCGAACTGCGGACATTCAGCGGCACGTTGCAATCGGCAGGCGTGAGCTTTTCGCAACGCGCAATGACGTTCGATGCGGTCGACACAACCGGTTACGCGCTGGCCGAATACGTCATCAAGGAACTGGGGCCGGCCGCTATCGGTGTCATCGGAACTGCCGTTGGCGCCTGGATTAGCGGACGTTCAGGGCGCAAGGTGCGCCTGAAGGTCGGCGACATCGAGGTGGAAGCCCGAACTGTTGAAGAAGTAGACCAGTTGCTGCTGCGGGCGCATGCGGTACAAGACGAACGAAGCAAGTCTCAAAACAAAACATAATCGGGAGCAATCTGTGGCTGATCCAGCTGTTGTCACTGTGAACTGGACTCTCGAGGTTGCGAAAATCGCGGTCCCCGTCGTTTTGGGCGCCGTCGTATGGGCCGGACAACTGCTTGCGCAGCGCGCATGGACGGCTTACGAACAACGTCGGGATGTGTACCTTGAAGTGGTCAAGCTAATAGATACCTTGTTTATTGGCACTGGGAGTACACCGGAGCAGCGCCGGGAATATTTGCGAGCGGTCAGAAAAACTTGGCTGGTTGGTTCGGATGAAGTGGTGCTCGCTGGCAACAAGTTGTCAGAGGCGATACGGACATTCCGGTCGTCCGAGTACGATGCCCTTTACAGGGCGTTCATCGCCGCAATGCGGCATGACTTGAACCGACGAAAATGGCTTCCGCCGGGTCGTACGATTTTGACGGAGACGAATTTTCCATTAGAAGGCCCGGGAAAATGAGTCAGCTCACCGTTGTAACGCGATCGCTTCCAGCGCTTGTTACTTCGGCTGGTGACAGAGCCGGAATCCGTTTCTTGGAATTCTTTGCGTCGGCGATCCGCAATCCGCACACGCGGCGCGCCTATGCGCGTGCGGCGGGGGATTTTCTCGCGTGGTGTGCAGGCGCCGGCGTGACGTCCATTACAGCTGTGCAGCCGCTGCACGTCGCCGCGTGGATCGAGCTGCAGACGCAGACCCTGTCGGCACCAACCGTGAAACAGCGGCTCGCGGCGATCCGCCATCTGTTTGACTGGCTCGTCACTGGGCAGATCGTGCCGCACAATCCGGCCGCGTCGGTACGCGGCCCAAGTCACACCACGAAGAAAGGCAAGACGCCGGTGCTGGATGCGAACGAGGCGCGGCAGCTGCTCGACCGCATCGATGTGAGCACGCCCATTGGGCTGCGGGACCGCGCGCTGATTGCGTTGATGGTGTTTTCGTTTGCACGGATCGGCGCCGCGCTGGCGATGCGGGTCGAGGACGTTTATGTACAGCAGCGGCGACTGTGGGTGCGGCTGCGGGAGAAAGGCGGCAAGGCGCATGCGATGCCGTGTCATCACATGCTCGAGGCGTATCTGCACGACTATCTCGACCAGACCGGCCTGCGCGATGAGCCGAAGGGGCCGCTGTTCCGCACGATCGCGCGCGGCACGGGGCGGTTAAGCCCCTCTGCTCTCCCCCAAGCCAATGCATATGCAATGGTGCGTCGCCGGGCGCGGGCGGCCGGCATTGACACCCGGATCGGCAACCACACGTTTCGTGCGACCGGCATCACGGCCTATCTAAAAAACGGTGGCACGCTCGAGAACGCCGCGGCGATGGCGAATCACGCCTCGACTCGCACCACGCAACTCTACGATCGGCGCCGCGACGACATCAGTCTGGACGAGGTGGAACGCATCCGTGTCTAGCGGTTACGGTCATCCGATTTCCTTATGCTTTACATCCTATTCAGCCACGCAGTCTTTAACAAGCGAGGGGTGAGAATATGCCAAAGGTTGGCCGAAACGACCCTTGCCCTTGTGGCAGCGGCCACAAATACAAGAAGTGCCATGGGGGTTCGCAGGTACCATCGCTGCCGGTCGGCATGGCGTCACATATTCTGCAGGCGACAAATCGCGCCATGGCACACGCGGTGCAACGCGAACGCCAGCAGGGTCTGGGTAGGCCAATCATCTCCGCCGAGGCCTTCGGGAGGCGGCTCGTCGCCGTGAAGAACCGATTGCTGTATTCCGGCAAATGGCAGACTTTCCATGATTTTCTGGTTGACTATTTGCCGACAGCTATGGGCAAGGATTGGGGGGATGCCGAGCTGGCCAAGCCTCTCGATCTGCGACACCCGATCCTGGTTTGGTATCACTATCTTTGCGAACATCAACGGACCTTCGTAAAGGAGCCTGGCAAGGTTCACTGCGGCAACATGACAGGTGCAGTGGCGGCGTACATGTGGCTTGCTTACGATCTCTACGAGCTGGCTCACAACGTTGAGCTACAAGCAAAGCTCATTGGTCGCCTAAAAGACAGAGATAACTTTGCTGGGGCGCGGTATGAGGTTTTCGTTGCGGCGACTCTTATCCGTGCAGGATTCGAGCTCCAATTCGAGAACGAGGACGACCGGCGAAGCTCGCATTGCGAATTCACCGCTACTCACAAGCGTACGGGAAAGCGGTTTTCTGTCGAGGCAAAGCATAGGGCGGGAAACAAGTTTAGGCTGGGACGCCAGCTCAATCGTGCACTGGCAAAAGATGCGAACTACGACCGCATTGTCTTCATTGACATCAACGTTCCAGACGCCGCTCCGGGGAACGACATTCCCGAGTATCTGCGCAGTTCGTTGGCAGATTTAAGAGCTTTTGAAGAGCGCGTAACCAATGGTAAGCCCTTGCCTGACGCCTACTTGATCGTGACCAATACGCCATGGCACCACCATTTGGATGCGGTTGCGTTCCGTTGCGCGGTCATGGCCGATGGCTTCCAAATACCAGACTTCAAGGGCGATACACCGTTTCCGAGTTTGCGGGCCGCGATCGACGCGCGGGAGCGCCACATCGAAATACACGAACTGCTGCGCTCAATCCGCGACCAGTCCGAAATTCCTTCGACATTCGACGGGGAGATCCCCGTGTTTGCCTTTGGAGAAGGGGCTCCAAGACTCATCATCGGTCAGCGCTATCTTGTAACGGGTGGGGACGGAAACGAACACGACGGCCTGCTCACGACTGCGACGGTAGTGGAAGCAGAGCGCAAAGCGTACTGTGGCCTCAGCTTTGAGGATGGAACATCCGCGATCTGCACCTGGGACCTGTCGGATGCAGAAATGACTGCATGGCGGCGTCACCCCGACACGTTTTTTGGAACGGTGGAACAACGCACCACGAAAGTTGAAACGCCGCTCGAGCTTTACGACTTCTTCCTTTCAAGCTATAGCAAAACATCCAAAGACCGGCTACTTGAGCTCATGGTTGCATCGCCAGACATTGATGACCTTCGCGGGCTCGAACAATCGAAACTCGCTAGCGTCTACGCTGAGCGATGCGCGAACTCAGTTTTGGCCATGGAGCAAAGAGAGTCTTGCTAACCATTTTTATCAAGAGCTGCGCGCCCGCAGCAGAGCGCCTGTGTCGCGACCGGCATCTAATCGCCCGGCCGACCCGCCGCGAAACTGCGTCGGGTTGGCGACACATGCTCAGGCAGCTGCTGCCAGGTCGTCCGCGGGTGAGAGCAACGGTGTGGTGGACGCCGCCTGCCCGACCAGCGCTTCGGCCAAACGTGTCTGATACAGCTGCCGTCTGATCAGGCGCTCGCGCAAGTCGAAGCACACACGTTGTAGCTCCTCTACGCGAGCGACAATGCGACGCTGTTCATCTAAAGGCGGGATAGCAATCGGGATCTCCTTGAGGCGTGACGCCTTGATGCCCGTTGCAGTCATTCCGGATGCCGCGGCAGACAGCTGCTCTTGCACTTGTGCAGACATGATGGCTAATCGGAGGTACGGCCCTATCGACAAGTCATGTAACTGGAAGCAAATGACGCGCTGAGCGAGCGCGAATCGCTCGGTGATATCGATCAGCGCTATGTTGCCGAGCGGAGCTTCGGTGGTGAAAAGCAGGTCGCCAGTTCTAGGAAAGCCACGGGTCATCCATGCTGAATAGTCCTTTTCAGCAATGTATTCACGGGGCTCGCGACTGATAAAACCCGGTCGAACATTCTTCGCCGTAATTAACGGGATACCGGCTTCGACCTTTTGTGGCGTCCTGCCGCGATAGTCAATGAAGCGAGCCAGGTTACCCAAGCGACAGTACTGCCAGCCGGGAACCTCACCCAGGTACTTTTCCTCCTCTGGAACTTCCAGCTGCGCTGTCGTACGCAATCCGTGGTCTGCGATGAGTCGATTTTTCTCGACCTGAATTCGTTTCAGTAACTCACCAGCCGGTTCATCGTTCGGCTCCTGCTTAACCAGTAGACCGCGCACAGCGAGCTGCAGAATGGTCTGTTCGAGCGCATCGACTGCTTCGGGCCGGTCGAGCAGCAGGTCGAAGTGCGCGGCGACACGGGCCCAGTTTTCCGCAAGCGCGTGCGGCGACTCACTCCGGGCGAGCGCATCGAAAAGTGTCGTCGTCAGTCGAGCGTGCTGCTTCGCCTCTAGCTGGCCGCGAGTCTCCAACTCATCACACAGATGCATCAGCACATTGACCTTTGCAACTATGCGAGCCTGTTCGGCAAGAGGCGGCAGCGGCAGGAGATGTGCAATGACGGTGCCAGTCGCCAATTCGATTTGGTTCGTCGATCCAGAGGCCATGCTTTCTATCTCTGCCTGAACGAACGGGCTTTGGATCCAGCGCCAAATGAAATTTGGCAACACTGAGACGGGACGAACTACCGTGACGTGAGAATCGGCGACGAGCTTCGAAAACGGCAAATCGGAAGGAACAACTACGGCACGACCAATCGTCCCAGTACCAGTTGAGTTCCAAAGGATGTCGCCTGGTCGTAAGATCCTCGCGGGATCGTAACCTTCCATCGATTCAGGCTCGATGAAACGCGCTTGAGCTAGGTCTAGCCCATACCACCTGACGCACTTCTGAGAGACCACGGGATAGTCGGATTGCTCCGCATATTTTGGCCCTTTCCCGCGTTGGATGTACGAGCAAACGTCGCCTAAGCGAACCCATGTCCATCCGTTAGGAAGTTCAAAAGGCGTCTCTTCCTCCGAGATAGCCTTCGACGGCTTACTTATTTTTGATGCGTCATTTGACGCGTTCTTCTCAGCTTGGATCGACTTCATGAGCCGCTCGGCTGGCTCATCCGTTGAGCATTGAGGCACCAGCTTGCCTTGCATAGCAAGCATCAGAATTAGATCGCGTAAGCGCTCGGCGCCTGCTGGCGATGTAGCCAACAACTGAAAATTGTCGGTCAGCGTCATACCGGATCTCCGAGCGCATTGGCCAAGATCGCCTTCAATTCATCGCGCAGCGTCTGGGTCTCGCCCGTTAGCCGCGTGTACTGAGCCAGCAGCTCATCGGGGTCATGGCTGATGTCATCACCTCTGTGCGGATTCTTCTGGTCGAGGTTGTAGCCGTTCGCCTTCAGGCGGTCGATGCCGACCTTCCAGGCAAATTCGTTCTCAACGCGGCTCGCAAAGCTATCCGCGTCGCTCCCCCACCAGGCTTTCTCCGCTGCAAACTCCTCAATGCGAATGGGCTTCGTCTTCGAGTAGCTCTTGTAGCCGCTCGGATAAGGGTGCTCGTAGTACCAGACGTCTCGGGTCGGCGAGCCCTTGGTGAAGAACAGCAGGTTGGTCTTAATGCCGGTGTACGGCGCAAAGACGCCATTCGGTAGTCGCACGACGGTGTGAAGGTTGCATTCGGTCAGCAGCTTCTCCTTGATGCGAGCTTTGACGCCTTCACCAAACAGCGTGCCGTCTGGCAGCACCACGGCCGCACGGCCATTGTGCTTCAGCAGTTCGATGATCAGTACGAGGAACAGGTCGGCGGTCTCGCGCGTGCGCACGTCGGCCGGGAAATTTCCTTCGATGCCGGGCTCCTCGGTGCCACCGAACGGCGGATTCGTGAGGATGACGTCGACCATGTCGCGCGTGCCGTAGTCGACGAGTGGCCGAGACAAGGTGTTGTCGTGGCGAATCAGCGACGGCACTTCGATCCCGTGCAGCATCATATTCGTGACGCACAGCAGATGCGGCAGCTGCTTCTTTTCAACACCGTTAATCGCGTTCTGCACGACGATATCGTCGTCAACACTCTTACGCTGCGCCTTGAGGTGTTCCAGCGCGCAGGCGAGAAAGCCGCCCGTGCCGCACGCCGGATCCAGGATGCGCTCGCCGAGGCGCGGATTCACTTGATCCACCATGAACTGTGTCACGGCGCGCGGCGTATAAAACTCTCCGGCGTTGCCCGCACTTTGCAGGTCCTTGAGGATGCGCTCATAGAGGTCGTTGAACAGATGGCGATCAGCGCGATTGTTGAAGTCGACCTCGTTAATCTTGTTGATCACCTGCCGCAGCAGCTGACCTGACTTCATGTAGTTGTACGCGTCGCTGAACACTTCGCGGGCGACAAAGCCGCGCGCGTTGCGCTGCGGATCCACGTTCAGCGCCTTGATTGACGGGAACAGATCCGTGTTGATGAAGCTCAGCAGCTCGTCGCCGGTGATACCTTCGGCATCCGCCGCCCAGCTACGCCAGCGCAGCCGCTCTGGCAAGGGCGACGTATATTCGTCGCGCATCAGTTCGAGCTCGGCTTCCTGATCGTCGAAGATTTTCAGGAACAGCAGCCAGGTCAATTGCGCAATCCGCTGCGCGTCGCCATCGACGCCGGCATCCTGCCGCATGATGTCCTGCACGGACTTGATGAAGGTGGAACTGATCGTCATGAGTGAAGCCGTTAAACGTTATTGGTAAAGCGAGCGTCCGAGTTCACGGATCGCCGTTTCATACTGCGCCCGGCCGCCGAACGATTTCATTAGTTCGACCGGGGAACCGAGCTGGTCAAAAGGCGCGAGCCGCAGGACTTCGACGCGTTCAATGTTTTCAATGCCGTCGTCCGCGTACTTGTCGAGCAACGCCTGCAGCACCTTGCGCGACGTGTCGCCGTACTTGCCGAAATAGTCCTGCTTCTTGACCCTCTCAGCGCGTTCCCGCCGTGTCAGCGGCTTCTGCCCGAACGCGATATGACACACGAGATCGAAGGGATCGAGATCTTTGCCAGATTCCTTGGCTAGCTCGTCGAACAGCACACCATGTCCTTCAAGCTCGTCAATGATGGCCTGCTTTTTATCCGTCTGGTTCCACGCCTGAAGGAACGCGTCGAGCGACACGAACTGCTTGCCGATCTGGATCCGCGTGAAATCGCGCAGTGATTCGGTGATCAGCTTGCCATCCGGGCCGAGATACTGGACCCGTTCGTTGACCAGGTAAACGGGTACCGAGTCGATCACATATTTGATGCGGCCAGGGCCAGGGCCAGGGTCCGTTCCGCCCGTCCCACCCGTCGTTCCGTCGGTATTGCGCGAACCGTCTCCGTTCTCGCCTTCTGTCGGAACGGTGGGCGGCACGACCGGTTCGTCGGGCTGCGGATCGTAGATGACGACCGGATCACCGTCGAACGCGGGATCGGCGAACAGCTCGGTTGCCTTCTTAAAATCGAGAATCGTAAACCACAGCTTGTCGTGTTCCTCGTCGATGCGTGTCCCGCGCCCGATGATCTGTTTGAACTCGGTCATCGACTTGATGGTGCGGTCGAGCACCACCAGCTTGCAGGTCTTGGCGTCGACGCCGGTCGTCATCAAGCGCGAGGTCGTGGCGATCACGGGGTAAGGCCGGCGCGGGTTGATAAAGTTATCGAGTTCCAGCTTGCCCTCCGGATTGTCGCCGGTGATCTGCATCACGTACTTCGAGTTGGCGCTGGCTAGATCGGCGTTGGCGTTGATCAACGCCTGGCGCATCCGGGCCGCATGATCGATGTCTTCGCAAAACACGATCGTCTTAGACATGCGATCGGTGGCTTTAAGGAATTCGGTGATGCGTTTCGCGACGGCCTCATCACGGCGCGTGAGCACCAGCGACCGGTTCATGTCGGACTGGTTGTAGATACGGTCTTCGACAACTTGGCCGAGCTTGTCCACCAAGCCGGTGGTCGGTCGCCAGCCCAGGTCCTTATCGAGGTCGACGCGAATCACCTTGTACGGGGCGAGAAACCCGTCTTCGATGCCTTGACGCAACGAATAGGTGTAGACCGGCTCGCCGAAGTAGGTGATGTTCGAGACCTCGGTGGTTTCCTTGGGCGTTGCCGTCAGGCCAAGATGGGTGGCGGAATTGAAATAGTCGAGGATCGCGCGCCACGCTGAATCCTCGGCGGCGCTGCCACGGTGACACTCGTCGATGACGACCAGATCGAAGAAGTCGGGGCTGAACTGCCGATAGATGTTCTGTGCGTCTTCCGTCCCCGTCACCGCCTGATACAGCGACAGATAGATCTCGTAGGCCTTGTCGACGGTGCGATTCTCAATCTTAGTCATCGCCCCGGCGAAAGGCTTGAAGTCGTTCGTCTTGGTTTGGTCGACGAGGATATTGCGGTCGGCCAGGAACAGGATGCGCTTGGCTGCCTTCGCCTTCCACAGGCGCCAGATGATCTGAAAGGCCGTATAGGTCTTGCCCGTGCCGGTCGCCATGACCAGCAGGATGCGCGACTGCTTTTTGGCGACCGCCTCGATGGCGCGGTTGACCGCGTTCAGCTGGTAGTAGCGCGAGGGTTTTCCCGGGTAATAATCCTGCGCGTAGAGCGGCTCGACGTTCGACGCGATGCCCTTCCAGCTCAGGTAACGCTGCCACAAAGTGTCCGGCGAGGGGAACGCGTCAAGTGCAATCTCCCGTTCGAGCTTGCCGTCGTGAAGCGTCTTGTCATGAAACAGGAAGCCGTCGCCGTTACTGGAAAACGCAAACGGCACATCGAGCATCGCCGCATAGTCGAGCGCCTGTTGAATCCCGGCGCGCACCGTGTGATTGTTGTCCTTGGCCTCGACCACCGCGAGCGGGATGCCGGGTTTGAGGTACAACACGTAGTCTGCGCGCCGGATGGACTTTTCGTCGCGCTTGGCCTTGTTGCCTTTCACGATGACCCGCCCACTGGTCAGCGCCACTTCTTCGCGCAGCTGTGTCTGGATATCCCAACCGGCAGCGCTTAAGGCAGGGGTGATGATTTTCGTGCAAATGTCCCTTTCAGACAGGGCTTTCTTGTTTTCCATATCGTGGTCTCGCTCTTCCTTGAGCCGATCAAGATTCAATGTGCAGATTTCGCGGTCGATGATTTGTCACTTCGCTTTGGGCGAAAGATAGCGATGGCCAGGACGACACCAGTGATTCGGGCTTCATACGTCGGATTTTTTCAATTTTCGGAGATCGTATCCGAAAGCCGGTTTCTTCAGACGTGCATCTGGTTGAAAAACAGACAGTCTGGCGTTTTGCGCAAAAACGTCCGCGAGAGCCAATTGTTCCTGAGTTCGTGAGCGCACGCCGTATCCTCCCACAACCCTTGACGCGCATTTACTCAACTCAGATAATCAACTCAAATACTCAACTCATGAGGTAGCTATGATTGTTCTAGTTGGCGCGGAGAAGGGCGGCGTAGGCAAGTCCACAATAGCCAGTAACCTAGCCGTCCACCTGGCGCACCACGGGGTAGACGTAGTGCTTTTTGATACGGACGGGCAAGCCACATGCGCGCGTTTTATAGAGCGGCGGGACGAGGCCGGCATAGAGCCGTCTGTTCCGTGCGTGCAGCGGACCGGGGACGTATCCGCGACATTGCGCGACCTTGGGAAGCGGTATCAAGTGATCGTGGTGGACGCCGGGGGCCGTGATTCTCGAGAAATGCGCTCCGCTATGGCCGTGGCTAATCTCCTGTTGGTCCCAACCCGGGCCAGTCAAGCGGACCTAGAAACGCTCCCAAAGGTTAATGAGTTGATCGGCCTTGCGCGCGGACTGAATCCCGAGCTAAAGGCGTCGGCGGTCCTCTCTATGGCCCCGAGCAACCCCGTAATTCGGGAAGTCGAGGACGCCCGAGAGCTAATGGCGCAGTTCGATCAACTGGAACTAGCCGATACCGTGATCCGGGATCGCAAGGTGTACCGGGACGCCCTCCTTAGCGGGCACGGGGTAGTAGAGCGGGATAACTCGCAAGCACGGGCCGAGATTCAGTTGTTAGCCCAAGAATTTTTTGAGTTGAGTGGCTCAATGGAGTTGAGTGAATGAGTGGAAAATTTAAACTCAGTCCTAAGACGAGCAGCCCCGCCGACAAGCCCGCAAGCCGGGAAGAGTTTGTTTCAGGGGCGGCCCTCGTCCAGTCCCAAGCAGGCACGCGCCCGCCTAAACCTGTTCGCCTCAACTTGGACCTAGACCCCGAGGTACACAAGCAACTGAAGCTCCGAGCGGTGGAGAACGGCACGACCATAGCGAAGCTCGTGCGCGACTTGATAACGCGCGAAATCGGGTAGGTTGGCCGCTGGCAACCATTCAACTATCGACCCGTAGAGCGGGGACCGGCGAAGGTTCCACGAAAGCCGGACCCCGCGGCCATACTGCTGCATTGCACTTAAGAGGCGAAAGCGGGACACGAGGGCGTTATGTCAAGGGATCTGCACAGATTGACGCACATAACTGGCCGAGGCGTTCCACGAGCCGCGCGAGGTGGTACCGGCCCCGCCGTTGGCAGCGGGAGCACGCTATCTCTATGTGACTCGCTTTCGCGGCCACGTCCCCGAGGGCTACGCTGCCGTGTGTCATAGGAGGCGCCCTTGCGGGTCTCGCTCGAACGTGAAGCGGAGCGCCTTAACCTTGCGGCCGGCCTTGACGGGCTCCCACTGGATAGCCCAACCGTCTTTCTCGTTTAGCTCTTTCACGGCTGGGTCAATGATCTTACGGCGGATAGCCGCAAAGTCCCCGCGTTGCTTCTCCGTGGCGTCCATCGCGGTAGCGAAGTCCTCAATATCGTATTCAGCCCAACCTGTAGCCTTAAAGCGAGTGAGAAGCTCCAGCAAACGCCAGGAGTAAGCGGACCGCAGGGCCGTAGCCTGTTGGAGTTGGTACGTGGTGAAGTTCTTTTTAAGGCCAAACAGGGCGGGGAGTAGCTCGGGCCACCACGCTAGTTCTACCCATGCCTCGCCCTCGTGATAAGTGCAACGGCCAACCCACCGCATATCCACCCGCAGCGGCTTGAGAGGTTGCCCGCTCCGCTTGTGGGCCGGTTCAAAGAACGTAATGGACCGCTTGTACAAGTCCCTAGCCGCGCCCTGTAGGGCCTCGTAGGACGCGTTAGCTTTGACGCCGAACGATTCCGCGTACTCCGCCGCCGTTATCTTGGTCTTGGGGAGGTCTCCGGGAGTGAGGGCGCGGCGACTATCGAGCTTGCTAACCGCCAGCATTACAAGGCGCTTCTCCGCCAGTGTGAGGCCGTGGCCTGCACGGGCTAGGGCATTAGCCATCGTTACCCAACGCTCGCCCGTAGGGGCTTTGCTTTCTTCTAAGTCCATTCTGCCTAGTCCCGTGTATTTCTGCCGCGAACGAGAGCATGGCAGATTGCACTATCTCTGCCAACATATTTATAAGGCAGATTAGCCCGGGTATAGGCAGAATAGGGCTGCGTAGCCTGTGGATAGCACCCGGAAAAAGGCAGACTAACCCGGAAAAAGGCAGAGTTGACCCGGAAAAAGGCAGAATACCGCCCCGCAAAGCCTTATGGGGCAAGGGTTCCAGCTCTCTATAAACAAGGAAAAACAATCTAAAAGGGGAGACGCCCGCCGAGCGAGGTAGCCAACCCGGAAAAAGGCAGAATAGATTGACGCTCTCGGGGTGCCCGCAAGACAAACAAAAGCCCGCTTCGCTGCGACACGATAGCGAGCCAACGGGGTACCTCCATGCTACGCCCTCGCCCTGAGGACGCACCCTAGCTTAGGTCCTAATCCGGCACAGGCAAGAAAAAGCCCGCAGCGCGGAAACGAGGCGGGCCTAATTCCACGTCCGCCAAAGGAGGAGGTTGGACGGGGAGGAGACACCGTATTATTAACAATCATCATACCTGACGCCTCGGTTATCCCCGTGATGGACAAGCCCGTTGCCCCCACCACAAGGGCGGGGACAACCGCTACGCGGTCCCGGACTTGCCCACACTTGAGGACTGCGCGGCCTTCGGCCTTGCCAAAATGAGAGAAACGGCAACGTCAAAACCACGGGCAACAAAAAGCTCGCTGGTACGGGAGCGGGCTAAAAGGTCGTCGTTTTGTTATCAATACGCCTGACTCCAGCCGCACCAATTGGGACGCCGTACGCAAAACGTTGAACCGCCACGGGTTCGAGGTCCATAAGCATCACGCCCAGATCACGGACGGCGGCCAGACGATCGTTTCCCGCGTGTTCCGTCCGCAGGGTGACGAGGCGGCCACGGCCCGCGCAGCACTACTGGATATGACGGCGGGGACCACGCTGTACGTATTGCATTAAAGAGGGGCGGCCAAAGCCGCAGCGGGGACCGAGAGGCGACGCGGGGCGAGTCGAAAGATTCGCCCCGTTTTGCTTTTCAGGGGCTATTACATTACGACGCCTGCCTAACCGGATATCGAGGATACCCGGGTCTCACCGATGTCCCGAGGTCGTGGCGCCGAAAAAGCCATTCCGTTACAAGTGACCTATGTCAGTAGGCCATGTGGCTGCACAAAAACAACGTGACCACCGGCTCCACACTCATGGCTAGTCCTCACCTTCATCCCGCAGAAGATCAAGCAGGGCTAACTCCAGAAATTCGTAAATTTCTGGATCTTCTGTTTCTGCTATCACCCGTGATTGTCTCTCCGCTTCTTCTACAGAAATGTCCATCATGCCTCCAACACTAATACTATAAGAATGGTAAATCGAATTACTGCTAATCTAACTATAGCGGCTAAAGAATAACTGACTTCTCGCCATCGCGATCAAAAGTTACGAACTCAACTCTTCCGTCCGGATATCGCTTTTCAACCACATCGTCAGGTGTCTCGTCAGTTTGAACATAAATAGGAAAGCCCGCAGCAAGATGCTCTTTGGCTGCATCGCCTTCGTCAGAACGGACAAATCTGTCGAATTCATCCCAAAAAGTCTTTTCGTCGTCATCTGACACGGGGAAACCTTTCATCCCTTGGCTCCGACAATTGTTAGTACATCGCTTTTCGAACTCGTTATTAACAAGTGTTCAGATGGGAAAGGATTAGTCAGCTTTTTTCTGTCTAGCAAATTTCCTAAAATCTTTTTTTGCCACTTCTTTTGCCTGCTCAAGCGCTTTCGTAACAAAAAATGGATCGGATCTACGAAGTTCCTCGCCGTCGTGGTCACGCTGGTTTAATTTTTCTTGCAGTCTGCGTTGTCGGTTAAGTTCACTACCAATGGCCGCAAAATCTGTTTCATTGACTACCTTGTTTGCTCTTTCCAAGGCTAGTTGTACATCTCGAAGTTCGGTTTTCGTGACGGCTTGTGCTTCCTTCAAAGCACTCCTGACTACAAATGCGTCGCCCGCTCGAAACTCAGAATGAAGCTGATCTTCCGTTTCGGGTTTTGGTTCCTGTGATCCAGCGCTGACAGGTTTTGCTAACGGTTGGACTGTCACTGGCCTCGGATTGGCCGCAGCGCGTGCCCGAAGCCTATAAAGCGTGTTGCGGTAATACCCAAACGTCATATCAACGCCGCTACTTACGATGGCGCTGTGTATAGCTTCGTGCTTGATCCCGAGGGCTACGGCTTCGTCGATCAGTGGCACTAGATGGCCTAGGAACATCGCCTTAGAACGCAGTGCCTTTTGAGCCACTAAGGTTGCCGCTAAGGAAGCAATGTCAGTCAGTGCGGTGGTGATTTGCATGGGCGAAAGATACTTGTTGGTAGCTTGTAGTCAACTTAAAGTTACCATTTAGTGTGGTCTGATAGAGGAAGTCACCAGTAAGTCACCAGAATGATAGCAGTTAGTCACCATTGAGTTACCATTTTCGCTGGGACCGTAGCCTTCTGGGTCCGCAGAAGCCCCGAAAAGCGGTCGAAATACGCTCTTTGATGGCCTGATCGGTCCGAAAACGCCTCAGCACGGGCAAAAAGCGTCGGTTGGAAGCGGTCCTAGAGAGGCACACACCATACGCACCTCTGGCGATGTGCTGCAAAACCTTTCCCCGCAAGGCTTTCAGGGGCGTAGAGACGATTAAGATTCCTTTAAACGTAATACGCTAGGGGTGTAAAATACTTAAAAAACAATGGGAATGGTGTATGACGAAGGTACTTAGCATCCGGTTAACTGCGGAAGAAGAGGCGGCCATGCGCCGGCAGATGGTACTGTCGGGTGATCGTGAGTTGGGTCCGCACATCAAGCGGATCTATTTCGGCCAGCTCTATCCCAGCGAGGGCGTGCTGGCGGAGTTGCGGCGAAAAAGCGAGCTGACGCTGGACATGCTCGCGACGTTGGGACGAAACGCCCGGCATGTCGATAATGAGACGGATCAAGATAACAACAGTCGAGATACCGAACTGCGGTTGCTTGCGGCCATTTTCACGATGCTTCATGCATCTGTCGGAAAGACGCAGCAAGCGCTCATTAACCGTTATATCAACTATGAGGCAGTAGAGAATTTCCTGAGGTCAAAGACTAGCAAAGTATAAGTAGCGCAAAAAAAGCGAAATTGAGTCTGATCGCCGGTAAAACCCTCGTTGCCACGCTTGGTACAATCAGTGACATTGAGAATGTTCCGGCTCTGGAGAACGCGTCCCGAGAAATTTGGAGCTTTCGTAGGCGATGACCCAGACGTCCCGAGCAGAACGTCACGGGCAAACGACGATAATTCCGTTGTCGTTGGATTGAGTTCGTTATTAGGACGAGGGTTGGCTATCGGGTAGCGTTATGTCATCACGCACCGCAGGATTCACTCGAATCCTTCAAGTCGCAGCGAGTCCCCTTTTCTTGGGAAGGCTCGATCCAACATGCCGATAAACTGTGTCCAGTTATCGCATGCCCGCATCAGCCCGGTGACGGCATGAATGTGTTCGCTCAAAGCCGGGTGGCCAACATCATCCGATAGCCATTGATGATGCTTAGCGGCGCGCCGGCCAGACTCGTTCTTAGGATTACGCGTCTCAAGTTCTTGGACGAGGCCTGGAGCTAAGCGGTCATATACGATATCCATTGTGTACTTTCCGACAACGCCAGGTTTGCCTCCCGAAACGGTTGGGTATGGCCACTCTCGAAGCCGAAACATCTCTTTATAGAACGAGTCAGGAAATCTCTTCGCCCATTTAGCGAATTCTTGACGAAGATACTTGTCCAGCAGTGCAGCAAGCGCTTTTTTATCGCGGACTTCTTGGTAGCCTGTGGCTTCGTCGACGAGGGCAACGATACCCACGCTCGCAAGCGCTCGCACCAGCATGTCTGCGCGCTCTGCGATGTGTTTCTGACTAGGTAACAGAGCGCCTTCGTCGCGTGCCGCCAGATAGACTCTGCAGACCTCCGGTAGCATTTCCGCCGGATATCCGAGTACGCGCGCGCCGCTAGGCGTTACGAATTCGATGGGCGCGGTCGCTTGAGATAGCTCGCGTTCCACAAACGGCTGTAAATTGGACGCAGCGATAAACGGGGGCAACTTATCGACGGCCGTTCGGACGCCTTGGCCGCCCTTCGCCTTTGCTGCCCGTCCGATGCTGGTAAGAAAACTCTCTTGCGTCAGCACACGGCGACCGTCATCAAGCACATAACAGTCAATTTGAATTCCGCCAATCATCAGCGGTGATTCACCAGATCCAAACTGTGCTTGAGGCAGGCCATGCTCCTTGGCCCAGCGCTTTCCTGCGGCCTGTTTGGCGATCGCAGAGCGATCTTCAGAGCTCAGTGAACTTGCGCGAGCCTTCGCTGCTGCCTGCTTTTTTACGTCCTTCGGTTCCATGCGACAGCTCCGGTTATGCTTGCATTAAGTTAGGTGCAAGCATAAATGCTTGCACCGGTTGTTTGCAAGCATGCAAGCAAAAATAATTCGGTGTGTGTCCTTTGCCATCACGACTCACAGCTTCAAGCGTTGCCTCGGAAAAAGCGACGCTTTTGTCGCGAATATATAGAAGAATAGATTTTTACGCCGGAAGCATGTAAAGTTTGGTTCATGTTCATCGAACGCGAAAAGGAAGCGGTAAGGATTCGCTGGGGCGACGCCGTCAACAGCGGGTTTCAGCCCGTGCCGCACCTGTTGTTCAAGTATCAAACTGAACTGGATCTGACCAACAGTGAGATGGTTGTGTTGCTGAACATCCTGGACTTCTGGTGGCAAGCGGATTCGTTGCCGTTCCCCGGCGTGTCAATGCTGGCGAAGCGGATGGGTGTGTCAAGCCGGTCGGTACAAAGAGCCGTTGAGTCGCTCGAACGGAAGCATTTTGTGAAGCGCGCTTCAGCGCTTAGCCCAAGCGGCCAGGCGCGCAAAGGCTTCGATGTGAGTGGACTTGTCCTGCGCTTGCAGGAAATAGCGAAAAGAGAAGTAACGAAGAAGCTTGAAAGCGACCAACAACAAAAAAGCCCGCAGGATGGCGGGCTTCTCGGTAGTGCCTAGTGATATCGCTGCCTACGAGCGTACAAATCAGGGCCTGAAAAGCCAAAAGCCACCGCAAGGGTGGCTTTCGACTCTTTTACAGAAGTGGCTTCACCGGCTTTAGGTACCTCGAAGAGGTGCGGGAGTGGGATCACTCTGCCTACCCGCCCATAATATAAGGTTTTTCATCCTTGAGCAACTCCGCTTCCACCATACCGCCAGTGTCTGCAGCCCCTGTCCCCGTCGCGCCAGCAGCACGTCCTGCTCCGACGGCCGCCGAACTCGGCGCGGCGATGGAACTGATTGCGAAACCCCGGCTTGACGCTTACCGGTCATTCTTCAACTGCAGCACTGACGTTGAGCTGATCGGTGCTTACCTGTGGGGCCAAGCTGTTGCCGGATCTTTTCAGCCTATCGTTTCCACTTATGAAGTCGTTTTGCGAAACGCCGTTCATAAGCATGCTTCCCTGTTTGCATCCAAGAGCACCAGTGAATCCCATCCCTGGTATGACCATACACGGCCGGAAGCTCTGCCAACCAAGGGCAAATCACGCGACAAAATCGATGACCTGCTCTACGAGCCACCTAGCGCTGGATTGCGGATGCGGCGTGCCGTTCAACCATCCCCTGATCAGGTCGTGGCGTCCCTTTCGTTTGGGTTTTGGCCAAATTTCCTTCAGGGTCTCACCAAGTTTCAACGGCAAAAAATTCTGCACGAGATATTCCCTTACTATCCCAACGGATCGCCTAAACACTGGAGTTTTGACGCCAACGTCAACAGCCTGATCGATACGCTGAAAAAAATTCAGGACTTGCGTAACCGTATCGCACATTACGAACCGGTCTGGAAACCTCATCGGCTGACCGGCTCCGAGCGACACTGGTCACAGGCAGTTCTAGGTCTTCGTAACGAGCACGCACGGATTCTGGATGTATTGCAATGGTGCTGTCCGGCGACGCCCGTTCTGTACAAAGTAAGTTTTGGATGGCGCGCTTTTAACATAATTTGTACCACCGCCGCGGTCCAGGCATACATGGCAACGCCGTTCGCTCCTTATCCATAGTTTTTTTCAGAGCCAGGACTGACTGGCTGCGTCGATCTAGCTCGACGTGATAACTCGCGGATTCGTCCATCGAGTATCTGCTTTGTCAGATGAGCCGCTACGGGATGCGTCGGGCAAGAATCAGTAGCGGTTGGCCGAGTTACCGGGAAACCGTCCGGGCTCAGGATTGGGGTCGACGAAGGTTCGCGACGCTTTCCTTCAAATCACGGTTGATCCTGTCCAGCCGAGCCGCGTTCGTCTTTGCCGACAACGCTAAGCGATCCTTGCGCCCCAAAAAATACGCGATCCGTTCGGCATTCGCGCCCGAAGGATGCGGCAAGCCGTGCAGGATCCGATCCGCCGGAATGACGCCGCGCTGCACGAGCCAGTCCAGTCCTTCGCTCACTTTTGATCCCAGTGGCACGAACACGGCCTTCTCTAAGGCCTGGGCCTCTTTCGCAAAACCTGCCTCGATTTGCGCACGCAGGAAGTCAGAACGAATCATGTTCGGTGTTCCGTTGTAGTTCGGTTTCTTCGCGCCCGTTATAAAGACTGGGTCGCGCAGGATTGAGGTCGTTTGCACGAGATGGCTGGCCGAATGAAAAAGCGCGCTACAACTGGTCAGTCCTAGCCACTGGTGCAGCCCGATGTGATCCAGCAGACCGATGAGCTTGGGGCGCATTTCGCCGCTAAACGCCCCTGTTTGCTTGGCGGCCCGATGGGCGACGTCAGCCGACGCGCCGGCGCGAAGTTGTCGCTGCGCTTCGCGCATGGCGTTTTTCCACTGCGTGAAGCCCGGCGTGATGCCGACCAGCACCAGGCGAGCCGACGGATTCACGGAGTCGAACGGAATGTAGTGGCTGGTCAGCTTCTTCTCCTGGCCGAGCAGGAACGACGCCGGAATGTCGGACGGTGCATTGATGCGATCGAGCTCGAGGGCTTGAATCGCGGGAGCGAATTGGGCGAAGCGGTTGGATGTGTCCATGGTCTCTTCTGTGCGTGATGGTTTATAGACTACAAAATTCTTAGTGTTTGATCCGGGTAAGGCGAGGCGCGGTGGTGACGATCGTGCCGTCCGCGCCGACGACGGCGTAGTAATCCAGATGGTCCTCCAGCAGCCGGGCCAGCGGTCCGGCGTACGCGCGCAAGCGCCGCCGGGCGGGCTTATCAAAGTAGTATTTGGTGGTATCCCGGCCCGACCGTTCGGTCGCACCGAACTGCAGTAAAAGGTCGACGATCAGCGGCGCAATACCGCGCTGTTGCAGGCGGATGGAAGCGTGTTTGCTCAGTTCCAGAGTTTTCATGAGTACTCCTTCTTATGGAAATCGCTTGCTTACGGATAGGGAGAAGATCAGCTTGATTGTTATGCGTCGTCTAGTGGCTGGCTCAGGGCCTTCAGTTCTCGCTCGACTTCTGCCAGACGTGCCAACGTCGCGGCTTCACGGGCGCGCAGCACTAGCCAAGGGGCGGGCAATTCAAACAGCCCGGCGAGGGTGGTCATGCACGCTGCGTCGTCGAAGCGGGTCATCACCTCATCAGCGAGGTATTTTTCGCCAGCGAACGTCTCAAGCTGGATGCCGGCTTCAAGAAGCGCCGTATCGAGCGTATTAATCTCAAGACGTGCAATCAACGCTTTGCGGCGCTGGTCCAGCGCGCGCAGAAGATCATAAGGGTCCTTAAAGCGCCGGTTCTGCAGGTCCACCTCACCAGCGCTCCAATATGGGACGACGGGGATGTAGCGGCCTTTTTCCTGCAGCCAGGCTTTGGCGACATCGC